>CAVPIN010000001.1:0-28983 GCA_963705015.1 Terriglobia bacterium | reverse complement strand
TCCGCTGTGTTGCTTCCCGCACTGAAGTGGCTTCACTCATCTGTACAGAAAAACGAGGCGAACCAATTTCGCCCATAAAAGTTAGGCGTTCATTCTATCAAACGCGCGGCCAATGGGGTTTTTGCAAGGTCATTGAGGGAGAAAGACACTAAAGTTTTTGTAGCGCCCGCCTTCAGGCCAACACTTCAGATTCGATCACGAGCCCGACTTCGCGATTTGCGAAACACGCCCCTCAGCCCGTCATCTCTGAAAGCGCTATTGTCAATGCAAATCCCAGTGAAGCGGGTCGTACCGAGTCATCTCTTCGCCCTGACAACGGGGCATGGAGTTATTCGCCAGGGGTGTCGCATTCATTCCGCGATCCCAGTAAGGGATCATGACGGGCATCGCGCTTACGCCTGGCTGGTCCGACCGCGACCAAGACTGGGGTCCTGATACATTTCTTTTTGCCGCAGCACGTGGAAGGCGGCTTCGGCCAGATGCCGCGCCACGGCTCCAATCGCTTTGGGATGTCCCTTGCGCTGACGCAGCCGCCGGTACAACTGGCTGACGTGCCGCTCCGGGCGCCGCGTATGATTCACCGCCACCGAGTTGGCCGCTTCGGCAAAGGCCCACTTCAAATACCGGTTCACGTCCGTGCGCAGCGGGCCGTAACGCACTTTCCCGCCGCTGGCGTGTACGCGTGGCGTGGTTCCCGCATAACTAGCCAAGTGCATGGCGCTGGGAAATCGCTGGACCTCTCCGATCTCCAACGCGATCGTCGCCGCCAGAATTACGCCCACTCCCGGCATGCTCAACAGCCATTGCATGGCCTCGGTGACTTCGACCAACTTCTCCAGTCGCTGCTCCAGTTCCCGCACCTGGCTGCTTACAAAATCCAACTGCGCCAGCAACTGCCCGCTCACCCAGCGCGTCTGCTCGGGCAAGCGCTGCAGATGGTTCTCCAGTTCGGCGCGTCCGCGTTTCCCGTAGGGATCACTGCATTCGCTCGCAGGCGTTCCCCACTTGGCCAGCGTGGCCGAAAGACGGTTCTTGAGCCGCGTGCGCTGCGCCACCAGCACCAGTCGCGTGCGGGTTAGCTCGCGCAAATCGCGCAGCGGCCCCGGCGGAATCCACACCGTGGGCAGCGTCCCGTTGCGCTGCAAACGATTCAACCCTTGCGCGTCCAGCTTGTCGGTCTTGTTGGTCTGCCCCATCATCAGCTTCGCTTTTCGCGGATGCACCAGCTGCGGCACCAGGCCGGCCTGCTCGATCTCATCAATAATCCAATACCAATTCCCGGTCGCTTCCACCGCCACGGCCGTCCCCGGCTCACTGCCGCTCAGATATTCTCGCACCGCCCCCGGAGCATGTTCCAGACGATGGCCACTGCTTTTTCCGGTCGAGTGGTCTTCCCGGTCTACCCAGCTGTACCGCTTATGCGAATCAAACGCGATATACTCACTCATGCGCGACTCCTTTCCTTAAAGGTTTCCCACCGACAGCGTATCGCTGTAGGCAGGAGTCGCGCTTTCATATTTTCATTCCGAGCGAAGCGAGGAATCCCTCTGTTCCTGGATGCAACCCAAAGAGGGATTCCTCGCTTCGCTCGGAATGACAACGCTTTGATTTTCTTCGCAGCCTACGAACGGGGACGCGAAACAAAATTCTCAACCGCCGTGGATCTGCTGAATCTTCCCGGCCAGATCGAAATCATTTTTCGTCAGGCCGCCCGCGCTGTGAGTGCACAAATCGACGGTTACCTTATTCCAGGAGTTCGACCAGTCCGGGTGATGATCCATTTTCTCTGCGGCGAGCGCGACCCGCGTCATGAAGCTGAACGCCTGCGAAAAATCCTTGAATTCAAACACGCGGTGCAGGTTTCCCTTCACCACACTCCAGCCGCCAAGCTTCTTTAGCTCCGCCGCGATCTCTGGTTCCGAGAGTTTTGCCGTTGCCATGATGGCCTCCCCTGTCGGCTGGCGTCGCCGCCTGGCACCTTGAACTTTTACACCGAACTGCTCCCGGCATTATCCGCCCCTAGCACGGGCCGGGCAAGCAAACCCTGCTCGTTCGTCTTTTCATGCTGCGTCCGCGCAGGGATTTTGGGTCGGTTTTCAGTAAGTCAACGCATCATAAATTGACCCTGCTTCATGTCCGGTATAAAGTGCCCAGGCAACACTACGTCTGCTCAGCAGATAAGCGCCGACGTTGTCTTTTCGCTCACGATCGCGGGCACACTGCGCTCGCGCGGCCGGCAATCTGGAGGAAATTCACCATGATGAACAGGCGCCAGTTTTTCCGCACAGCAGCAGGCGCTGCGATCTTCGCGCGGATCCCGAACGTGCTCGCGTCAACGCCGGCGAAGTACGACCTGATCGTCAAGGGCGGACGCGTGATCAATCCTGCGCGCAAACTCAACGCCATAAGTGACGTGGCCATCGCCAATGGCCGCATCGTCGCGGTCGAAGCCAACATTTCCGGCGACGCTGCGGAAACGATCGATGCGCACGGCAAGCTGGTTGTACCCGGCTTGATCGATATCCACACCCACGCGGGTCGTACCAAAGACGGGCCTGCGTTGATCCTCGCCGACGGTGTCACAGGTTTCATCGACGCGGGATCGCAGGGCGCGGATCGCATCGGCGAGGTCATTGCTGTCGTCAAATCGGCGCCGCAATTGGGCCGCGTTCTGCTCAATATTGGCCGCGCAGGCATTCTGCCCGAGGGCGACACGATGGACCTGAGCCGCGCCGACGTCAACGCTGCGCGCGAGGCCATCACCCGCAATCGCGAGATCATCGCGGGAGTCAAGGCGCGGCTGTCCAGGGACGTCGCCGGAACGAACGATTTCGAAGTGCTCCGCCGCACGCAGGAAGTGGCCTCCTCTTTCCATTTGCCGGTGATGATCCACATGGGTCAGACGATGTCGCCGATCCCCAAGCTTTTTGCGCTCCTCAAACCTGGCGACATCGTCACCCACATGTTCGCACCGCCGCCGAACAGCATCATCGACGACGCCGGACACATTCTGCCCGAGGTGATGGCCGCCCGGCGGCGCGGCGTGCGCTTCGATCTCGGGAATGGACGCACCGGTCATTTGCGGTGGGACATGGCCGAACGCATTTTGAAGGCGGGCTTTCTGCCGGATACGTTCTCGACGGACTGGACTCCCGAAGGCCGCACCTCCCAGGTCATCGACTTCCCCAACGTCATGTCCAAGTTCCTGATGCTGGGCATGTCGCTCGATCAGGTCGTGGCGTGCGCGACCTCCAATGCGTCGCGCGCATTCGAAGTCTTTCGCGGCCGCGGCACGCTGAATGTGGGCGCGCCCGCCGACGTTGCAGTACTCGAACTACGTGAGGGAAACTTTGAATTCGAGGATAACTTCGGGAACAAACGGAATGGCGGGATGAGACTCTTCCCTATTTCCACCGTCCTGGCCGGTAAGCGGGCTGCAAACCACGCCTAGAACCCCACGGGAGTACTCCCAATCGAATTGGGATATTGGAGCAGATTACTTGGCGGACTCCACATAGGCCACACCGTGCCTATAGAATCCGCCATCCAATTTCTGCTGATAGGCAATTCGACCTGCTACAAATAGGTCGCCGCTACTTTTGGTGTAGAGGACGGCCGCCTGGATCATACTTCCTACCGGATATGCCTGCCGGCTCTTGAAGCGGAAGCCGCCGCGAGATACGTCTTCACACTCGACGATTTCTTGTGTGCCGTAACGCCGGATGTAGGCAGAGGCCTTCATGGGGGTACGTTTCTGCCTTCGTCTTTCCTCAGGAGCGGGCGCAGAGGGTTTGACGAGCGTCGGGTTTTGCCGCTTCCGGTCAGTCTGTTCGCCTTCATCGACGCTTCGTTCCGTCACGGTTCGATCCGTCCGCTTCCATAGCGTCGGGGAATTGCTGCACTCGCAGTGCCGCGTTAGCGATTGCTTCGATTCCAGAATCTCCATCTCGATATCACCCAATAGTGCGGCGTGAACCTCATGGCAGCGGCTGCACTCCATGACAACCGTCCTCTTGGAATGCATTTCCGCGAATTCGATTTGCCATAAATTCACTGACTTGTCCACAAACGCAATGCCATAAATGCGAACATGAATCTCATCGCGGACGAGGTCCACCACAAGAGCGACCGCCTCTTGCTTGGTGGCCGGATTGCGAACGATCAATTCGGATTCCGGGGCCAGTTTGTTTGTCAGAGGAATAATCGCGCCGTCACGCGTAACCGACAACGTTCGAGACTGTTCGATGAACTGTTGTCCATCGAGGTCCGTCCCAAACACTTCGATCGGTACCTTTCCGGCGAGAGAGATTTTTGATGGATCGTTGGCCATGAATCTTATCCTCATGCAAACTGAGCGCCGAAGGGAAGCTCAAAGTTGTTGAACCACAGGCTATGTTACATACCGCGCATCTGCGCGGCGCAGATTAAGTTGCGTTCCAGGTGCTGGTCCACGAGCACGGCTGCATAACGTGAGCAGATAATCATTTCCGCTTCAGACCATTTCGCTAACGAGGGAATCACGCGTCCTAGCTTTTCGACCACCGCATAGTACGTCCGGATCGCCCGGAAGCCGCCACTGGAGCCACCTAGGTTGGGAACCAAGTCGCGGGTGCTCATAATGGCCCCGAAATCCCTAGAACCCACTTGCGTCGTTGCAATCTTTGCCGCGACGCGAAGGCGATCTGAAACCGGCAAAGCTGAGACGCTCAATATCATTGCGCGCCAATAATAAAAACCAAATTGGCCGCATGCGACAATGGAAACGCACAGTAGGATTGCGGCGATCATTGGATGCGAGCCTTTCTTCGCCAAGACCCTTGTGGGGTCAGGTTAAGCCACCGATCCTGATTGGCGAGTCTCCGGTTTTGATCTCTACTGAACATGCAATATATAAGGCACGTGGGATGCCTTTAGCACATCCCTCTACACCCATGGAATCAATGAGATACAGACAGCCCAACTTCGATGAGAGGCGGGCATGTCCACGAGGCAGACCAACTGTACGCACAGACTACAGTCACATGAAATCAGTCTTTGGAGGTCGACGGGCAGTGCGCAGAACTAAATGCGGCCATAAATCGGGTGCAACTAGGTTGGAGACAGAAGCCCTCGAACCGCTATGCGGAATTTCTTGCCAGCGCGCGCTGCCTCATCGCCCGCATGTAACCCATCGTGTAGGCTTCATAGGTGCGATTTCCGCCAACCATCGGAATAAAATGATCCAGGTGAACGATGCCGTCGCACTTGATGTCCACCAGAGCCTTCATGACCTTGTACATGTCGTAGTATCCGTCATCCACATAGGTCTCGTGGAAATGCGGTAGCGGAGAACTCACATTTCGGAAGTGAATTTCATAAATCTGTTTCTGAGAACCGAAATGACGAATTGCGCCGGCGGGATCGATGCCCATCGCCGCACCGCCTTCCGCCCAGGTGCCGCAGCACAGGCACATTCCCACATTCGGACTGTTGGCGATTTTCAGCGCCTTCTTGCAATCGTCGAAGGTGGAAAAGATGCGCGGCACCCCGAACAGGGATGGTCCGGGCGTGTCGTCAGGATGAAATCCAATCGCGATTCCCGCCTCCTCCGCAACCGGCGCGACTTGCTTGATGAAGTACGTGTAATTCGCCCAGATCTCGTCCGGGCTGTACATCCGTCCGAATAGCAGTGATTTGGCCGATCCCATGACGGCGATTCCACTGGGAGTGTCACCGGGCACTCCCAGTTCGGAGCTGTTCAGGTCGCAGTCGCGTGTGCGGGAACCTCGCGTTTCGGTAAATCCGCTGGACACAATTTGGGCGAGATTGAACGTCGACAAGGTGTAATGGAAACCCGCCTTGCCCAGCGTACGCAGCCAAGTTTTGTAGTCTTCGATCCTTTTGTCGCGCCCAGGCCGGTTGAGAACTATATCGGCCTGGTTGTTGGTCACCGGGAGATTACGGACGTTATGGACTGTGAGACCCGCAGCCGCATAGCGCTTCTTGATTGTCAGGAGGCCTTCCACGCTGTTGAACTCAGGCGTGACGGCGCAGAAAACGCAATCCACACTCAACTGTTTGAAAAACAGCAAGTCCTCGTCGGTTGGGGCCGCGGGAGCCGCGGAACCCAGCTTGATCCCCGGAGGCTGCGGGCGCACCACCGCGGAACCGGGTTGCGGCGAACTCAGCAGTGTCGCGCCCAGGGCGCCCCCAAGCGCGAGTTTGCCCAGCTCACGACGATTCCATTGCGTTCGGGAAGAAACGGGCTGATCGGACATGACAGCCTCCTTCGATTTTACTTTCACATCGACTTCTTATTCTCGACTGCGGGGGGCCAATTCCCGAGCAGTTAAAACTTGAATCGGGAAGTCAATTGCAGACGCCGGGTAGGATACGCGGAAACGGCTTGTCCATAAAAGGGGGAACTAAGGTCACCCACATAATAGGAGTAGTTGACGTGGTTGATCACGTCGAATGCGTCGAAGCCAAAGGTAAGTACCTTGCCCTTTTCTTTCTTGTCTTTGTTCAGGTAAAAATCACGCGATAAACGCAAATCGAAATTCGCGTAGCCAGGTCCCTGCAAACTGTTGCGAGGCACGCCATCGGGCCGCTCGTTTGCGAGGCCGGTGTGAAAAGGATCCTGTCCCGTCGTCACGTTAGTCGGTTTGCCCGTAGCAAGCGCCAACCCGACGCCAATCGTAAATGACTTGCCGGGATTGAAACTCTCCAACAGATTCAGCCGGTGCCGCTGGTCGAAATCTGCTCGCGACCATTCCCCCGTGAAATCGTACTGATTCGCCGGATACCAGTTGATTCCCCCGGTGTTATTTTCAGTACGGCTCAACGTGTATTGGATTAGCCCTGTCAGGCGATGCGTCAACGCTCCGCGAACCGTGATGTTGAGTGAATCCCCGGCTTGACGGCCGTTGGATTCGATCTGCCGGACAAATCCCAATGCAGGATTTGGAACGGTCAGATAGCCGGGTCCAAGAGGGGCATTGATATCCTGCGAACGGAAAAGGTCTACCCCGCGCGAGCCGCTATACGTCACAGCAACGGTAGTCTGCTTCTTGAATTCCCGTTCCACCCCGAAACTATATTGAATCGTGTAAGGTTCACGAATGGCCGGATCGAACTGTACAGTGCTCGTAGGTTGCGAGGTCAGCGAGCCGCCATTCATGAAGGGATTGGGATAACTCGGATTGATGAGCAGGTAACTCAAGATAAGTTGTCCGTTGTAGAGGAGAACGTCTCCGATGGGTCCCGGTCCGGTGCGGTCGTAAAATATTCCGGCGCCGCCACGAAACACGATTTTGCCACTCTTTACTGGAGAGTAGGCGAAAGCGAACCTGGGTGCGAATTGCCTATTGTCGTGAAGATAGTTTTGCCAATTGTACCGGAGACCGAGGGAGAGCGTTAGGTTGGGCCGCAATCGATAGTCGTCTTGTACAAAAGCTCCCAACTCCTTTTGCCAGTACACCACCCTCCCGGAGCCCTGCTGCTGCTCGAAAGAATAAGGTTGTTGCGCCGCGTAGTCCGCCAAGCTCGAAAAGGAATACGTACCTCCGAAATCATTGTGATTTTCAATCCCGCGACGGCTCAAGTCCGGCACATTCAAGCCGAATTTCACGAAGTGATTGCCGCCCGACCAGCTTACAATCTCATTCAGTTGAATATGGTTTTCAGTGTTCAATTGATCGGTTTGCGCGCCACCGCCCGTGAACGCACCCTGAACCACGATCTGTTGGGCTACATTCACGCTGGTAGTCGCATGGCGCTCCTGGCCAATCAGAATCTGTAACTGGGATAGCCACTTTGGAGACGGCGCCCAGCGGTCGTTGAAAATCAGTTCGCGTTCCCACTGATTGGAATTTGTGGCTGCCTCGGGTAGCACGACCCCGCCAACGCCCTGGTTGAAACTAGGATAATCCCACTCGTTGTACTGCCAGAAAACACTATGCCTTTGAGAGAATTGATGACCAATTCGAAAGGAGAGCTGGGTGTCGCGTCTTGGGCTTGGCACACTCTCTTGAATCGTACCGCTGGGCTCCTGGGCAAACACAATGGATTCCAGATCCTCCTCCTGACGGTGGCCCGATATGAGAAACGACCAACTTTTGCTGTGCCCCACAGGCCCGCCGATCGCGCCCTCGAAAATACGGCGTTGTTCCGGGGCGCGCACCAGTGAAAAAGGGTCGCGGGCATTCAAGGCAGAATCGCGAAACAGGAAATTGAGCGCACCATGGTACGCGGAGGTGGGATCTTTTGTGATGATCTCGATCGTTCCTCTGCCCGGACGAGCGATTTCCGCGGAGTAAGGATTCTGGTTGATGCGAACTTCCTGGATGGTGGACGCGGAAGCTATGACGCTGCTCACCTCGACGCCGTTTACCATTACTTGCGGTCCGTTTGTCCCGATGGATGCCGCATCCAGGAAGGCCGACATGGTGGCAACGTAATCCTGGTCGAAAACTGGCACATTCTCCAAGAGACTTTGGTTAACGGTCGCTGTATCGCGGTTTTCGGCGGCCTCCGTCGAAACTTGTACAGATTCGTCTCCCGACACGGACACTTCGGAGGAAATCCCCTCCAGGGCGAGCTTGATCGTCAACGATGGGGGCGATTGTGAGGAGAGCTTGATCGAGGTGGTTGAGGTCTTGAATCCCTCGCGCTGGACCTCAATCGAATAATTCCCGGGAGAGATGGCATCAAAGCGAAACTTTCCAGAAGTATCCGTCTTGCCCTCTGCCCGGATACTGCTTCCCTGCTTTAATGTTACGGTCGCGTCCGGTGTCGAGGCTCCACTAGGGTCGAGGACCGTGCCCGTAACGGCGACGGTTTGGGGAGCGCGCTGCGCCATCGCATTGCCTGCGATTGCGAGCGCCAAAAGACATAGATAGATCCTAGCCATAACTCTCAAGTTGTAATGAGTGGTCCGCCTGCGGCCGGACTAAAACCTAACAGGCGGAAAGGTACCTTTCCTCAGCTTAGAAAGGCATTAAGATTAATGTACATAATAGCATGCAAGGAAGTGCGTTTTGACCTTCACGGTCGGCAGCGTTGCCTGACGGCGCACCTTCTCTCGATGCGGTCACGGATGGATCTAGATGAAAATCAGAACTTCACCATCGTACTGCGCGTCAGCGTCGTGTGGCTGGTGATCCCGGCCGGGCCGCCCTTGAAGAGATGCCAGGCCGCGTACTGCTCCATATACGGATCCTCTGACGACAGGCAATCGATCGGGACGATCACCTTGTAGCCGCGCTGCGCCGCACCCGAGGCGGTGCCAATGCCGACACCTTGAAAGGAAGTGCCACACACGACGACCGTCTTGATGCCGCGCGCTTTCAACTTTTCCTCCAGATTTGAGCCAAGAAATTTGTCCGGTCCGCCCTGGCGGGCATATTCGCCTTCGCGCGGGATAATTCCCGGATCGATCATGTCCGCAGGGGTGGAGTTGGCGCTAATGCTGTACCACAGCATTGCTCCTGCGGCGCGCGCCGCGTCGTGCAGTCGCTTGATGTTGGGAATCGTTGCCAGACAGCGCGGGCGGGCGCTGCATGAGCCGGTTTTCGACATATCCAGAATCAGTAGAGCTGTCGTCGAACCTTCGAGCGTCACGGCTTTGAGCTCGGGCCGCGGCGGCGGTTTCACCTTGTCCCAATCGTCGAAAATATCTGCGGCCGCTGAGGATGCAGCCAACGCAATCATGAGCGCTCCTGCTGCCGCAGCCGCGGCACGCCGTAGGGTCCGCATGTTTAACATCGTGTCCTCCATACAATGAATTTGTCACTAATGGTGGTCCCAGCGAAACCAATCGAGTTGTGATATTAATTTCATTACACACTGATGGCGATCACGCTTAAATTGGAGAAGTCGGGACGTTCGTTCGGGTACCTGAGTATTCTTGGTTTTCTGTTCGTCCTTGTCACCTTGATCATGCTCGGCAAGACCGCCGCCGACGCCTATCAGGAAAGCCGGCAGGCGAAATGGCCAGGCGTGGTTGCCACGATCACGCAGCAAGTCGTCCGAAAATACACCGGCAGACATGACGTGTGGCGCATCGAATCGGAAGTGCGCTATAGCGTCGACGGCGAAACTCTGACGTCAAACATTCACTCGCGTGTCGGGGACTCAACGGAAATGAGGGCCATGCGCAACTGGGCTTCCCAGCATCAGCCCGGCACACCACTGCCGGTTCGTTACGATCCTCAGCATCACAACATCGTCGTGCCAGTAGCAGTGGATATGCCGGAGTCCGGACCTCAAGTGCCGGACGATGTGATGGCGGTCCTCATTTTCTCGCTACTATCCGTAGCCCTGGTAACCATCGGCCGCATACTCCAGCGCAGGCAGTTGAAATCTATCTAACCAAACGCCCTGGAAAAACAATGTCGTTACCAGGAGGCGTGCCCACCGTTACGCGAACAATCCTCAGCAACTCAACGCTAATTACCGGCCCGAGCAACAGACTGAGTGCCAGCGGCGCCTCTAAACTGCAGTCGCGCGAGTTTGCTGGTCTGCCAGTAAGCCACCCAGACGGTGGGTGTTTCAGTACTATTATCTACTGTAACAGATCGGATATCTGTTCCGATCGTCGGCAGAGGATACTCCGTAAACCGTTCCGTGGATGGATTGAATTTGAAAACACTGTTGGTGTTCAACGCGGCAACCCACACCATATGATTCTTGTCCACAGCCAACGCGTAAGGGAAGGTGTAACGGTACGGGAAAGGGTACTCCGTCACTTTCCGGGTGTGGATATCTATTTTTGCCAGCGCGCTCCCTTTGGATAGCGCAACCCACTGCGTCCCATTCTTCCGGTCAGAGGCTTGTCTGCGGGGGGCCATTGCCCACGGAGGTCCTTGCTCATCAACCGGCTCGAACTTCGCCGCCAGTTCATCATCGAGTTTGGTGTGCTCGATGTCATCTTTATCTCGCATGCTCAGGTTTATCTCGTCCACTTTGCCGGTTTCGGTGTTCAATACTCCAAGCAGGTCACGGCCGGTCCGCGTGAACCACACATTGTCCGCGGCATCCACTGAAACGCCGTAGGTGGTCAAGGCGGGCGTGTTCGCCCGATAGTAAGTATATTCGCCTGTTTTCGGATCCAGCTTTACAGCCCCGCCCGGTTGCTCGGGATTAGCGGTTACGTAAGGCAACTTGGTGTCCGAGTCCACCTTTTTGATGGAAGTTCCCTGAATACCCTGCCAGATGTTTCCCTTGGAATCTTCGTCAAACAAACGGCCTATCCCACGTGGGACTGATGCAGGCCGCGGGAAATGGTGGAATTGTTCCGTCTTAGGATCGAACTGATCAATCGTTTCATCTACCCCGTTATTTACGAACACGATGCCATTGTGAGCTACAAAAATGTCGTGAGAATTGACAACCTTGCCGTTTTCGCTTAGATCTTTGTAATCGGTGACTTTTCCGGTCTTGGGATCCAGTCTTCCAATCGTGCGGTCCGGAGTGATGTTGTCTGGAAACCAAACGTAGCCCCGCGGGTCCCACACCAGATCGTGCGTGGCGCCGGATTCAATCCGCGACGGGGTACCCAGGGACCAGTCGGTGCCGTTCTCGATCACGGAATAGCCAGGCAAGTGTCCCGGCGCGACATCATATTCGGTGACCACAATTTGAGTTGCTTCGCCGGTGGCCCGTGGGCGCGGTTTGTAGTCGATGGGCGCGGAATTCGGCCCGCGAACTCGGGCTAGATACCCGGCAATCTCGTCCCGATATCCCTGAAGAAATCCATTCTCGCTCCCGGTATTCTGTGCGCTGTCGCCACCTCTCACCATAAAATTCACGATGGCCGTCCAACCTTTGACATCAAACCGGTTTTGCAGAATAAAGCTGCTCTGATGGCAGTTGATGCAATTGGCGCCTACCACCCGCTTCATCCTGCGATCGTCGGCTGTATTCTCCGGCAAACTCGCCATCCATTCGGATCCTGAAAGCTGTGCGCTGATATCCTTGAGAGGCTTCAGCACCAGATTTAGCTCGACTGTCTTCCCGGCGGAGAGCCTGGTTTCGGTTTTGTTGAGCTCAAATCCAACGGCCTGCGACCAAACCTTGTACTGTCCGTCCTGCTGGGGCGGGGCCAGCGGAGGGAAAAAATATCGTCCATCGCGGTCGGTATACACGGCCGTTGTAACGGTTTGACCTTCGGCGCGCGCCGAGACGGGCACGCCTTCGAGTGGCTTGCCATCCGACGACGTCACCCTGCCTCGCATGGCGGACTCGGGCGGAGTCGACCCTTGGGCAAGAGTGACACCCATCAGGGCGACAACTGCGCTGAGCATTAGAATCCATCGCGCGACTTTTGACATGGTGTCCTCCGAAACTAGCCTATAGAGTCTTCAGGTAAGCGATTATATCGTCAATTTGTTTGGGTCCCAGCGTGTATTTCCAACCGGGCATCCTGTCGGAGCCATTGAGTATCTGTTCTCGGACCGTTTTTTCCTGATCTGCGTCCGCATTCTTGAACAATCCTTCCAGGTTGAACCAAACGGGCGGGATCCTGGGGGTGGAAACTTCCTTGCCATATTTGGGCACATGACAAAGCGCGCAGCGCTCCAAAAACAAAAACTCCCCCCTCTTTTCCTGATCGTTCAAGTTAGGATTGGGTTTGAAGGTCGAACCCGGCTTGGTGGATTGCGCCAAGAGGCCGGTGGTCAAACCGAACAATCCTAAAGCCAGCAATAAGAAGAATCGGATAGCTCGCCGCATGAAAGCCTTCCTAGGGTCGTCCTGAATGGTAAGGTGCTGAGAGAGTCTTGCGACCACACATTGCTCCGATCTCTGCCCGAATCGTAGGCCCCCCGCTCTCTGGTGTCAAGGATGGGTTTCCCGGCTTTCTTTCCGCACAACGAACACCGCTGGCAGGGACTTACAGATTCCGCTCCCAACCTCGGAACCGCTTCGACAACTGTTCGGCCCCGTTCACTTCTCGGTTGCACAAGCGAAGTTCCTGGCATCATCAGTGCTTCCGGTCCCCTTGTACGTTGCGACTTGCGGATAGGGGCACAACGGACGCGTGCGATCCGTATTCCCGTCGCGGACACGGGACGCCACGATCTGATCGGGCGCTTTGCCCTTCTCCACCCACTGCTCCAAAACGGTGATCGAATCAAAGCTATTGAGTCCCTCTCCGCCACGGCAGTGGGCCATGCCGGGAATCATGAACAGGCGGTACGAGTCGCTCACCTTGCTGGAAAGTCCCAGCGCTTTCCGCACGCTCTCGTAGTAGTTGACGCTATTGAGGGGAGATATTAATTGGTCGGCCCACCCGTGATATTGCAAAAGTTTTCCGCCGTGAGCGAAAAACGCCTTCAGATTGGGATCAATCGCATTGATGGTGCCGTCGTCAGTCTGGTCGGCGAGTGCTATGTCGCCATCGTAGTTGAGCGTCTTGTAGTCCCAGTCCGTGTTCTTGAAAACAACATATTTGAAGTGGTCAACCGCGATCGTGAGGGCTTCGGGACCAGCCAAGCCTGCCCAATTTAGTTCGCCCCCAGGCATCAGGCCCGGATAGATTTGTTCTTTGGTGCGCGGGTCTACCACCGCGCTGTAAATCTTCCGGGCAGCCTCCACTTGCGGTGTGGTCAGGCAAGATGGGCCGTCCGCACCTTTGCATTCCAGGACTTTGGGATCGAACTTACAGCGCGTCGGATTTTCGAGCACGCCGTCTTTGACTCCGTCGCGGGCGTCGCATGCCTGAAGCACAGCATTGTGGATGAGTGGATATTTGTTTGGAGGGATGTAACTGGCTTCGTCTTTGTGCACAGCTTGCGCGATCCAAACCTGCTGGGCCCCAAGATGTGTCCAGTAGTTGGCAGGTGCGCCCGCGACGATTCCGTCAAAGTCAGCCGGGAAGCGCTGCGCTTCCTTCAATCCCTCTCTGCCTCCGGAAGAGCATCCGTTCCAGTAGGCCAGTTTGGGAGCGCCGCCATAATAGGCCGCGATGATCGCCTTGGCCTTCAGCGTCGTTTCGTGGACCGCCCTATATCCAAAATCGATCAGCCTCTCGGGGTGCCCGAGCGCAAAACTCCCGCCCGGCGTCGTGGTGTCGTGGCCCGTATCGGTTGACGCGGTCGCGTATCCGCGCGCAAGAGGATCGAGCATAGTTCCGTATGGAATCGTGCCCGCCCAGCCGCCGTTGCCGATGGCCATGAATTTTCCGTTCCAACCGGATGCTGGCATCCACAGTTCCGCCTTGATGTCCGAGTCCTTCGTCGGTCTCATGTTGAACGCAACCCGGCAGAACGCCGGCAAAGCGTTTGTCTTCCCATCTACTATTCCGGCATTCCCGGGACCGGCTGCGACCGGCAAAGTCAGGGCGCCCGCCGCGATGGACTGTGCCGATGTGATTGTGGTATCCGGCAGTGAAAGGGCAGATAAATCTTCACACGATTTTGCAGCGGTGGCAGCGGGGAGGCCCAGAAGAATAGTTGCAAACAAGACCATCCAAAACGCGCGATTTGTCTTCATGATTTTGGCCGCTCCTTGTCAGATAGGGATACTGGAGGCGCAATCTATCACGTTATGATCCGATCGCACAGGGCAACGCACAATTCCCCGCGAGTAGTGACGCCGAACGACAAGTCATTAAGGTTTTTAATAGCGTTTCAACAATCCCGAGGAGCCCAAGGGCGACTTGCGATTGACTCGACAGGGCCGCGGGGCTAGACTTCCGGCCGAATGGCAGAATTTCTTGCTGCGGGCCGCCAGGAGCAGGACCATGATCAAGAAAATACTGGGTTCGCTTTCGCTCGTCTTCCTTTTTTTCACCCCAGCTTTTGCCCAGCAGGAGCTTGCGAGTAATCGGAGACCCCTTGCCTTTACGCACGTTACGGTGATCGATGCAACCGGTGCGCCCGCGCAGCCCGATATGACCGTGATGGTTTCCGGCGATCGCATCACGGGCCTTGGCAAGTTCGGCTCGGTCACGGTGCCTGCGAATGCCTTGGTCACGAACGCGACCGGCAAGTTCATGATCCCGGGCTTGTGGGAGATGCACCAGCACACCTTCATGCGAAAGAATAAGGAGTTGGCGCTGTACGTCCTTTGGGGCGACATCGTCAACGGCGTTACCGGGGTTCGCGACGCGGGCGATCAGGGGACACCCGACGATTTTGGCGATTTGCCCTATTGGGAAGATTTCGAGTGGCGTCAAGCGATCGCGGCAGGGTCTGTCATCGGCCCACGCCTGGTGATCGCAGGCGGGATGCTCGAAGGGGCCCCTTCACCTCGTAAGGGCTGGATCGAGATAGGCACCGCAGCCCAGGGGCGTGCGGCGGTTGACTCACTGAAGAAACTCGGGGTCGATAACATCAAGGTGCATGACGGCCTCACGCGCGACGCCTACTTCGCGATCGCCGACGAAGCCAAGAAGCAGGGGTTGGTGTTCTGGGGGCACGTGACCAAGCCTGTCAGCGTGGCCGAGGCATCCGATGCCGGGCAGAAAAGCGAGGAGCATCTACTGGGCATCCTCACCGCCTGCTCGACCGAGGAACCGAAAATGATGCAGGCGATCATCGCGGAGGCGGGGGAACATGGGATAGTGACCAACGCGAAGACCCTCATCGACACTTACAGCACGGAAAAATGTAAGGCGCTCTTCGCCAAGTTCGTCAAGAACGACACATACATTTGCCCGACCTTGGTGCGGCAGCGTCTTGCGCCGGTCCCCATGAGCGATCCGCGTCTGGCTTACGCCTCGCCCGCGCTCCGCGCGGAGTTTCAAAGGGGGTTCGACAGTTTCAATCAGGGAGATGTCCCCACGGTGAAAATGCTGCACGCCGCATTCTATCGTCTGGTCAAGGACATGCAGCAGTCGGGCGTCAAGCTGCTGTCCGGCACCGACGGCCGGCTGTTCGGCTACGATCTCCACGACGAGATGGCTGAGATGGTCGCTGCCGGCCTCACACCCATGCAGGTGCTGCAGATCGCCACCAGAAACGCAGCCGAGTATTTCGGCAAGCTGGATTCCATGGGCACGATCGAGAAAGGCAAGGTCGCCGACCTGGTACTGCTCGACGCCAACCCCCTCGAGTCCATCGATAACGCGGCAAAAATCAGGTCGGTGATCGTGAACGGCCGGCTGCTGGACAGGGATGCCCTCGATCGCATGCAAGCTCAGATCAAGACCGGCAGCAACGCCAATGGCACCAACCCCACTCCGGCCCCGGCAATCGGGTTTGGCGACCTGAAATAGCCACATTTCCAGAAGACGACTTTTCTCCCAACGCACTAGTGGGCAGTGACTCAGTTTTCAGGTAGCCGGTTTTTGTAGGACAGACACTCTTGTCTGTCCCTGAATCTGGGGCAAGATCATGCCGGACAGACAAGAGTGTCTGTCCTACCAAGCAAACTGAGTCATTACCCCCTGTTGGAGTGAGGTTCCCATTATTCAGGTGAAGCAGTAGACTCCTGTTCTCAGGAATCGTACGAAGTGACCAGCCATCACTCGACGCTCCGCGCTTATTCGCCTGGGCAAAGTGCAGGAGGACAACATGAACCATGACGCGAGGCTGATGTCCGGCATCCTTTTGGTTACCGTGCCGACGATTCAATACGGCGGCTACTTTTTGCTGAGGCTGTTTGGCGGGCAGATGCCGGGGATGAAACCTTCGCCGCTGCAGACCAGTTTCTTTCGAGCAGGGCATGCGCACGCGGGCGTGCTGGTGATCCTCTCCCTGATCTGCCAGATATTTGTGGAACACGCAGCGCTGGGACCCGGGTTGGCGTGGCTGGTGCGCATCGGTGTTCCGCTGTCGGCAATTCTGATTCCGCTGGGGTTTTTCCTTTCGGCGGCGTTCACGCCGGATCGCCCAAATGGATGGATTTGGTCGTTGTATGCGGGAGCGTTGGTGCTGGCGGTCAGCGTGGTCGTGCTGGGAGTCGGGTTGATTCGGGCATAAGGCGAGGCTCGAAAGCGTCACACGATCGATGCCTGATCAAAGCGCGTACCGAAACGCGGCCCAAACCTGCGCGAAGCGAAGAACCGGCATTCGAGGAGCTGCTTCATCAGGACCTGGCCGGCCCGCCATGCGGCGGTCCGCTGTGAGCATGACTTCCGAGTGGCCGACAATTCGTCCACAATCAATCCCTGAGGAGGCGCGAAATCGGACCTACGGGTTGCCTTCGTTGCCTTCAAGAGCGTTCTTGATCGTAGTGAGCGCGTCTCGGAGATTCGAAACCGAGCGGCCCACCGCGACCTTGCGAATGATCGATCCCTTGGGACCCGTCAGGCCCGCCTGCTCGGAGCCCATGACCATGATTAGATAGAAGCCGGGTTGCTTCGGGTCGTTACCCTCACGGATACAGAAGGAAAGGTCCAGCGCCGTCTCGAAATAGTGGCTTGAATAGAGCTGCTTTTCGGCAACGGCGTATGCCACCGGCTCCGCAGGGTCCCCGCGCATGGTCAGGACGTGCACGACACGCAATGTCGGCTTCAAACCGAATTTCACCCTTGCCCAATAGAACGTGTCTTCAACGTTCGCGGGCTTCGCATTGGGGTAGTCGAGAAGGTAATGGTAGAAATCCGGTAAGCGTTCTGGCAAGGCTTTAGCGTAGCTGATCATGTTGGCGAATTGCTTGGGTACCTCAGACGGATTCGGTTTGTCGTTGTAAATGCCCAGGGCTTGATTGCCTTCGCGCTGGTAATCGAGCAAGCGCTGTACGGCCGTCTCCTGAAGACGTCGATTCACTTGTTCGCTGGCGTCGGTGGCAGACCAGTTGATGGACCGGCGAAGCTCTTCGATGGAGCTCGCAGGCATCTGAATCTGACAGTCACCGGGCTTGCAATTCTTCAAAGCCTGGATATCATCGCTGTCGAACGAAAAACCCTTGAAGTCAGAAGGCCGCGGAGGATTGCTGAATGCTCCGAGCGCCAGATAGTTGGGCAGCTTCCGAAGGCGATCAAGATCGCGGGCAAACTGGATGTAGCTCTCAGGGGCGGCATGGATGTAGACCGCGCCGAACAAGAAGACCTCGGCCGGCGTACGGGACGCCAGGGCTTTCGTCACCGGCTGCCCGTCTCGGATGGCGGCGATTTGATCCTGGCTGAGTCCGATGTCTTGCCGAAAAAATGATTGCAGGCCAGGAGTCGGCTGAGCAAAGCTGGGCAGGGCGGCAATGGCAATCAAGAGCAGCAATGCAACAATCGCGACGGGCACTTCCTTTGCATCCGTTCGCATGATAAGCACCCTAGGCGGTCAGCCGCTGCGGGTCCTCAAAAAAACGGGCGGTTGCAGCCCCAAAAATAAAACCGCCAACGTGCGCTACGTAAGCCACTCCGCCCGTCTGGACTGCCGCCACCGACCCGACATTGAAGAGCTGTGTAAGAAACCAGAAACCGATTAGAAGCGCAGCCGGGATGAAGGTGACACGCACAAACACGAAGATGATCAGGAGTGCGCGAATCTCATCGCGAGGGTAAGTCACCAAAAATGCGCCCATGACTGCGGCAATTGCGCCACTCGCACCCAAGGTGGGAACCGTGGAACTCGGGCTAACCGTGATTTGGGCCAGCATTGCGAGCAGACCGCCGGCGAGGTAAAACGCCAAATATCGCAACGGATTCATCGCGTCTTCGATCTCGGGGCCAAAGGCCCACAAGAACACCATGTTACCGAGGATGTGCGACCAACTGCCGTGCATGAACATGGCCGTCAGAATGGTAACCCAGTGATGACCAGCAAGGATGTTGGCGGGGATCGCCGACCACTTGAGCACGAATGCATCCCCACCGCTCAGTTCAAGTACAAAAACATAGAAGTTCGTGAGAATTATGCAGATCGTGACGATCGGAAAATGCACCGGGCGTCGCGACGCGTCGGTTAACGGTATCAATCCTCCCACGCTGTCTTCCTCCAATTCGCGCCATGAAAATCAGCTTTCAACTTCACGGTTGACCGGGCCCGGCCGCAGACGTGGAAAATGCGCGCAAAGCGCCCTAAAATCCGCCGACGCGGATGCCATTCGGGGACCTAAGGCAACTTACTTGTGACACTGCGCGCGGCCAGAGAAAGCATAAGGCGGGAAGTGCCGCTAAACAGCATGCTGATCCCCACCAGGGTGCCGATGACCCATGCCGTGCTCGACGGCCACGTCCTCCAGATCATGATCGCGAGAATGAGAGTAATAATCCCATCGAATAGGAGCCAACCTGATCCTGGGAGCGGGCGAAGCGTGAATCCCAAGACAAATTCCAAAACCGCCTCCAGGAACAGATATATCGCCAGCGCGATCGTCAGTGACGCCAAGCCCGCCACCGGATGCACGAGCAAATATGCCCCGATGAAAATGTAAAGAATTCCGAGCAGCAACTCCCAAAGAAAGCCTCCGGCGCTTCGCGTGTGCCAGGCAAACACCAAATGGGCGCATCCGCTGAAAACGAGCAGCCAAGCGACCACTACGTTGACTGCGATTCCGGCAGCTAGGGGTGAAGCTACCGCTAGTATCCCCGCCACTATCATAAGCACGCTGAGCCCGATTGACCACCCTACCGACTTCTTCACAAATGTAGCTGCTGATGTAGCGCTCATACGTTTCTCCTTCCATCCTTCGATTTTCGTTTGGCCCGGAGATTTGCGCCAGAGATCCTCGACCCCCTCTGTTCTCTTAGATCGAGAGGTTTGAAAACGATGGGGGGGCCGCTTGCTACGCGACCCCGCCGTGATGAAGCGCCGCGGCCGTTTACTTCTCGAGTTGAGAAGCCACTTTTCTCAATTGCTCAGCTGCCAGGCCCTTCAGGCGTCTCGAACGTTCCTCGTATTCTCCCCGTATCTGAGCGATGCGCGTATCAATGGCTTTCTTGGCGTCACCTTGAGCCTTTGCTGCTCTTTTCTGCAGCGCTTGCACCTTTGCTTCGGTCTCCCCTTTGATCTGTTCCGACCTCTGTTTGGCCTGGTCGAGCTTTTCCTGAAGCTTGGCGTTAAGGGCGTCAATCCTAGCCTGAAGCTTCGCCTTGCGCTCAGCCCGCGCCTGAGCGTGCTCAGCCCTCAACTCGGCAATTTCCTCTTTCAACTCGGCCACGTCTCTGGCCCGTTGATCATCTTCAACCGTGGTCTTCAGCGAACGAAACACAACGCCGCCCACAGCCTCCATCCTGGAATCCACCGGTGTCACCCATTCCTCGCTGACATCGGCAACCACGGCGCACCTCCCGAGCGTAAGTGCTGCGGAAGCGTCATCAAGGAAATCCGCGTTGACTCCGGCAACGTACAGGTCGCCGATGCTACCTGCCAACGCGCCGGCTACCGCACCGATACCAAGCCCAATGGGTCCTCCCAGCAATCCGATCAAGCTGCCAATGGCCGTGCCGCCGACGGTTCGAACCGGGAAATCATCCCCTGCCTGCATTACGGAGATCTTCCCGTTGACATCCTTCTTGATTACTGCTTCAGCGTGAATTGTGATGCTTCCTTCAGCATCGAGTTGGTTGAGCGCGCGCGAGCCTTCGTACGTACTTGCCTCATTGTCAAAAACTACGACTAACATTTTTTCCATGTGAAGTCTCCTTAAGTGAGTTTTATACAGCCTAGTAGGCCTTCGGCTTCGGCAAGGAGTTCAACGCACTGCTGCGCTATTTCAATGCCGTCTTCAGCCGTTTGGAACTCTGCATCAACTGCCTCTTGAGTGCATCTACCTGTTTCGTTAGTGCGACAAGTTCTTGTCTTGCCACGTGTGCCGCTTTGACTGCCTTACGAGCTGCTTTGTGAGCTTTGGCATCAACCCTGCCAACTGCAGAACTAACCCTCACCGCAGCACCTCCAAATCCATTTCCCTTCGCCATGTCTTTGCCTCCGGAATTTGGCGGCGACTCAGATTTTCTTCGCCGAATATCGCGCAATGTATTCGGTATCGCGAAGCATCACAGTGACGGAGATCACATGATCCCGTGATTTCTTACGGGATGGGGTATGACTAAAGGTGGGAATCGGAGTAGTAGAGTCCTGACAAGCTAGATGCCCACCATCGTTCCGTCCGAGTCTTGGGCTACTCGGAAACTATCCATCCACCCTGAACGGAACCGGATTGGTCCTGATGAACTGTCTCCTCGAAACGCGGCCCGCGACCCAATGCCGCGCGACTCTTTGAGACCGCATCCCATGGTGATATCCTCGGAGCAGGAAACAGGCAATGCGAATTTTACAGGCATGGTGTCTACTGGGCTGCGCGCTGGTTCTTGTCGGCGTAGCCTACGCCTACCAGGCGCCCTTCCGCGAATATCCTTCCGTGGAGTATGGGGATTCCACACCGCTGCCTCCGGACTGGAGGGAGAAGACGGAGTTTGCGTTTGCTCGGTTGATGTATCCGCCGGGCTGGAATGACGGCTACCGTGGGCGATTTGACGGAGACTGGCGACGAGGGCTCTCGCTGTGGACGCAGGATTATCCGCCGGCGGACCGGGCATTTTCCCAGGCGGTCCGGCGGTTGACGCGCATCCACACCCGTTCGGTTGAGCAAGTGGTGAACCTGGACGACGGCGACGAGGTTTACAACTGGCCGTTTCTGTATGCCGTCCAGGTCGGCGAATGGGGCATCACTGACAAGCAAGCTTTGAAGCTGCGCGATTATTTACTGCGCGGCGGTTTTTTCATGGCCGACGATTTCCACGGCACGGTCGAGTGGCAAGTGTTCGAGGAACGCATCAAGAAAGTTTTCCCGGACCGCCCCATCGTGGAAATCCCCAACAACGATCCGATCTTCCACACCATGTTCGATCTGGATGACCGCTACAGGATTACCGGCGCCGAGCACCTGCGCGTGGGCTACAAAAATGACGGCGTCGAAGCCCACTGGCGCGGCATCTACGATGACCATGGCCGGGTCATGGTGGCCATCTCCTTCAATTCCGACATCGGCGATTCCTGGGAATGGTCCAACGTGCCGCAATACCCTCAAAAATTTTCCGACTTGGGAATGCGCATCGGCGTGAACTATGTGATCTACGCCATGACGCACTGAAATCCGCAATTCTCTCTTCGATATCGCGCGCACATCCCAAATTAATGGACGGTGATATTGATTGTAGCCGTGGATCGTCCGAATGCATTGGTGGCGTACAGCGTGTAGGTCGTGGATTGGCTGGGGGTGACCACCACGCTGGTTCCGCGCACCGCGCCGACATCGGGAGAAACGATCAGGTAGGACGCGCCGGTGACGTTCCAACTCAGCGTGACAGGCGTCCCCGTAGAGACTAATTGTGAACTTGCGTTGAATGCTGTAATAACGGGATTTGCGCCGGTTGGAACATTCGCAGCCGTATAAATCGGATTCATCTGCACCACTTCAAAATCAGCCGCGGTGATGTTCCCCAAATTGTGAAGATCGTTGTTGTCCCAGCGATCGTCCGGCGCTCCGCTGATGTACATCGAAGAGCCGTTATCGGCCATAATCATTCCGTACTTCTTGAGCGCGTTGAGAATCACCTGGTTGGCCGCGGAAAATGAAGATATATCGACGCTGGCCTTGAGGCGCATGCGCATGCCCATCGGCGCGGCCAGAGCATTTGTCGAATTTGCGGCCCAGTGCGACGCGGGCGGCACGAACGCGGCGCGGCTCGATTGCAGCGTGAACCGCAAGGCATGGTTGATCTGCCCGGCAGCGACCTCATCGTAACGCGCCAGGCCCGGAAAAATCGGCAGCCCTGCAGCGTCCGCCGAAGTCCACGTATAGGGTCGGTTCTCGTCAGCGGTGAGGTCCCACACGGCAGCCGATCCGGCATTCCAACTTGCGGCGTTGGGGTAAGAACTATAAAGCTCGTACAGCCAGCAATTACTGTTGTCGAGCACGAGTACGTGCCGGTCGCCATTGTCGGGAACCGGGTAGCCTTCGATCAACGCGCTCACGGGAATCGGCATCGGGCCCGGATCGCTTTCATCGCCATACGCGGTGAAAACTATGGGCAGCGGACTCTGTTGCGCTCCAACCACCAGATAAGGAATACCCATACTTTGGCCCTGATAAAGTCCCGACCCGAAATCCGGGTGCACGCCAATGCCGGCCCCAATAAAGTTAATGATCGCGCTGGAATTCGTGTCCACCGGCGCGGCGGAAATGTCCTGATTCCACAGACTATCGGCTGGAAACGGCAGAAATCCGTTGAGGCTGCCGCCCTGCCCGAGACTCATGACGTTACAGCTCGGGGGCGGCGTCCCGCTGCCGTTCGAAGTCACCTGCAAATTTAGGGAGCCGGAGGTGGCGCTGCCGGGGTTGGGATTCACCACCGAGATGGAAAATGTCCCCGCTGAGGGTGCGTTGCCCGTGGCCGTCAGCTGCGTCGCGGATACAAAAGCGGTGGCAAGTGGTGAGCCCGCGAACATCACCTGTGCGCCGCCGACAAAACTGCTGCCGTTCACGCTGATTGTGAAGTTTCCGGAGGAAACCGATGCAGGCGAGATGCCGGTCAGCACAGGCGCCGGATTCCAGAGTGTGACGGCACTGCTGCCGGACGCCGAGGCGTTCGCCACACTCACGGCCGTTATGGTCACGACGTTGGAACTGGGAACGCTGCCCGGCGCGGTGTACGCGCCTGAGGAATTGATCAAGCCATTGGCAGTGCTCCCGCCGGTCACGCCGTTCACCTGCCAGCTCACGGACGCGTCCGATGTTCCGCTCACGGTGGCACTGAAGGTCTGCATGCCACCCGCTCGGACGTCGGCAGTGCCGGGCGAGACGGAAACGGTGACGCCCGAGGGAGAAGTCGATCCGCCCGAATTCGCGTTCGAAGAGCCTTTGGTCGCACCCGTGCATCCGGCCAGAGCCGCGGCAGAAAGAACCAGGAGAATGAGAAGTGAGCGTCGCACAACAAATTTCCTTATTGTTCCTTTGCGAAAATAAGCGCCTCAAGCCCAACCATCGCGCGCCTGATTGTGTGATTCAACTATGACGTGCCGCGCCCCATAGAACTACTGTACGGAGGGACAAGATCAGGATAGGAACGTGCGAGCAGACTTCAGGTTGGAAAGTACATGGATGGATTGCACCTTGTAGGGGCGCGGCATGCCGTGCCCCTACAACTGCGCCTCGTAGCCGAAAACTTCAGATGGTATTACATATTTATCATCGATATGATATTTGACATACGAAAACTGTATCGATAAAATAGTTCCAGGATATACCCATGCAAACCGTCAAAGTTTCTCCAAAGTTTCAGGTGGTCATTCCAAAAGAGGTACGCGAGCGCCTCAAACTTCGCCCGGGACAAGAACTGGTCATTTACGAAATCGAGGGGCAGATCCGCCTCGAGCCTCCGCGGAAACCAAAGAGCTTGCGTGGGCTGGCGCGGGGTCTGCAGTGGAGAGAAAGCGACCGCGACCATGACGAGAGGCTCTGAACAGGTTTTGGTGGATTCGTCCGGCTGGGTGGAATTCCTGGGAGACGGTCCGCTGGCGGAAAAGTTCGCGCCGTATTTCGAGCGCGAGGAGCGCTTGCTGGTCCCCGCGATCGTGCTCTACGAAGTCTACAAAAAGATGCTTTCCGCGCAGGGACCCGCCGCCGCCGACAGGTTTCTCTCCGCTGCGTTGCGCGCGCGTGTAGTGCCTCTCGATGAGCGGCTGGCCGCGCTGGCTGCGCGGATAAGCTTGGATCGCCGCCTGGCTATGGCCGACGCGATCATCTACGCCACGGCCCAGGCCGCGGGAGCTCATCTGGTTACGTCAGACAAACATTTCCGTGGATTGCCGGGGGCCACCGTAATCGAATTGGATTGAGGGCCGCAAGCACGCGCTGGCATGCGAGATTCACCATGGTATAGTTCTTCCTGGAAAACCCAAATTCAAGAATCGGCAAAGGAGTCGCGATGTACCCTGAAGTATTTGTTCGGCCCATGCGTGAGGAACTTACCGGTATCGGTTTTCGTGAAATGCGCACAGCGGAAGAAGTGGACGCGGCACTCAAGCAGGAGAAAGGCACGGTGCTCGTGGTCGTGAATTCGATCTGCGGATGCGCCGCGGGAAAGGCTCGTCCGGCAGTGGCCCACGCGCTCACTCACCCTGCGCGCCCGGAAATCCTGACCACCGTCTTCGCGGGTCAGGATCCTGAAGCGACGAATCAGGCGCGAAGTTACTTCACCGGCTATCCCCCGTCTTCCCCTTCCATCGCTTTGCTGCGCGACGGGAAGCTGGTGTTTATGCTGCAGAGGTCCGACATCGAGGGCCGCGAAGCGCAAGCCATTGCGGCGGATCTCACGCAGGCGTTTGATCGCTTCTGTGCCCCGGCTCGTGCCGCATCCGGCCAGTAGCCGCGAAGCCCGGCCTCCAAAAATATTTGGCTCATTTGAATTTGACGACTTGTAATACAATCTGCGGCATCGAACGATAGTCTTGCCGAAATAGACGTATGCCAGGCAACGGCCAGAACACAAACTGGAGGTTCACATGCGCGCATTTGCAATGGCTTTAGTTCTTACACTGATCGCCTCGGCTGTCGTGGCGCGGCAACCCGCGGCGCAGGCGCCCGACCAGACGACGAAAACATTCACCACTGCCGCGGACGTGCAGGCCCTCCTCGCGAAAGCCAAGCGCGACCATAAGGAAGGTCAGACCAATGTTCTGGAACCGATTCTGCTGCTCCCGCCCTACCGGGCGAACCTCGAGTACCGCACGGGTGTAGGCCCCGGCGCGGTTCATGAGAGAGAAGCGGAACTCATGTATGTGATCGATGGATCGGGAACGATCGTGATCGGCGGCAAGCTGGTCGAGGAAAAACGCACCAATGCGGAAAACCTCACCGGCACGTCGATTGAAGGGGGAACGTCCCGGAATTTCGCCAAGGGAGATTTTCTGATCGTCCCGGAAAACACGCCGCACTGGTTTAGCGCGATCAATGGAACGCTTGTTTTGATGACCTTCCACGTGCCGCGAACGGTCGGCTCGCCCAAGTGATTCGCCCGGCTATTTCTTTTTGGAAGGCAACTTGATGGTCCTGCCGGCAACCATGAAGTTGCCTCTCCCCAGATGATGAAGTGTGCGGGGGTGTTTTATTGCAGGGTTGATCCACGCTTTCAGGACTTCCAAAATGAATAGGTTGTATTCGACCGCCATCCTCGTATCGACGACCGCGCATTCGAGATTGGCATAGCATTCGTCAATAAGCGGCGCCTTCACACGCGAGGCTGGTGCTGCCGTGAGATGAAATCTCTTGAACTTGTCGACCTTTCGTCCAGAGGTATTTCCACAGCCCACTACTTTTGCCGCCAGCTCGACCGTGGGGATGTTGATCACGCATTCTCTGGTCGTCAACAATAAGCTAAATGTAAGGTTCCGGTTGCTGATCACGCAGCCCACGATGGGCGGCTCGAAATCGATCATGGTGTGCCAGGACATAGTCATGATGTTAGCTTGCCCCTTCAGGGCAGTCGAGACCATCACCACCGGCCCCGGCTCGAGCAGGCGATAGACTTGCGCCAAGGGAAAAAATTTTCTAGCCATCTGGGGACTCCCTTTTCGCGATCACCAAGGCGGAGCCCAGTCAGGTCCGGAAAAATCAGCGGCTTACGGCGGGGTACCCCGATGGAGGAATACTTTCCTCACGGATTTCGGGGTTTGCCACCGCCGCGAACGACCCCTTGCATAACTTACGATTTATAGAGCCCGATATAGACCCAGACGCCCGCGCTGGCGAGCAAGAATATGCCGGCCACGACTGCGACCACTGTGATTACCCGAGCTAGGCGGTTCATTTTCCCGATCAACGCACGCTGTCCGCTGGCCATCACATTTTCTTCGGTCTTATTCAGATAAATCTCATCATCTTCTCGCGAATCCAGGGCATTCCCGTAAATCACAAGTACGACCAGGACCGCCGTAATTGCGCCGCTGGTGATCAGTAGGTAGGTCAATGCACTTGAGAACATAATTTCCTCCTGGCAATCTCTAATCCCTTACTTCGCATCCCAATGTTGCTTGCTCTCCGTATTTCCCGCTGTGAATTACATCACACGGGATTGTGACGCAGGTCACAACGGGGGGCCCGGCTCGCCCGTTACTTCTGCAGATGGTGTGAGGGTTTCGTCCCGTCCGACCCCGCCAGGGCTGCGGCTCCCGGCCTGCAGGAATGTGAACAGAGATCGTCTTTCCATTTTGTTATGACTTGCAAAGGAACTGGCCCCGAGGACTATGAAAGAATTTGTGTTTGGGGATGTTTCGCAAGATTTCTAGTAAGGCGTTGGTATTCGTTCCTTGCCATTTCACGCGGCGGGCCGATTACTACGTGGCACCTAGGGTCACAATTGAAGTTTTCGGGGCACTCGTCGGGTCGCCTTTCAATTACAAGTCCAATCTCTCTTAACGCGCCAACGGGAACACAGGCAATCTCCAGGCCGATGAAGATTCGGTGCAATTCGGTGACAACTCCGGGTGAGTTTATGAAAAGAGAAGTCTCAAAATTAGAATCCATGAAAGCATGGCTGGTAGGTCGACGATTTTCTCCCTCGCCGGTGACCCAAGTCTTGTGCAAGACACGCAAGAGTGTTGCATCGTTCGGTACAGTCGCGTCGTCTTGAAGCGGCATTCTGGATCATCAATCTTCATTCGAAAGAAATGAGCCTAAGACATCTGTGAGTCTACTAACGAAATCTGCTTGATCCAAAGAAAGCGACCCTTCAATTATTCTTTCGTCTTCATCATGTGTCTGCGCATAAACAATCTCTCGCTCACGAGGAAATAAGTTAAAAGTGATCTCCCGTCCGTCGAGTTGCCACGTGAGTCCAATTCCCCCGCCCGAAAACGGAACCACTTTCGGTTTGGGGAGCTGCACTGTAGAGGCGAGCGTCAATATTCTGCGCGCTTCGTCAGAAGTGGCTTGAGAAATTCGAAGGTCACCAAGACCGGCAATTCTCTCCCCTGCATCCTGCAGTTGCCGTAGGTCTTCATAGGCCACAGGGAGCCAAGGCGCCGTCTCGTATACAACAATTCGTTCTAACTGCGGAGATGGCGGGGACATCCACCATTGAGGTGACCGCACAACTGTCGTGGATCCTGAATGGTAACCATGCAGGTTGTGCGCTGTCCTTTGATAATTTGCAACATTCGCAGGACTCATATTTTCCTTTTCCAAGTCTTGTGCATCTTGCCCGTGGTGAATGAGATAAACCCCTTCACGGCATTCTCGTGACATAAGTTCAAACAATCAAAAATATCCGAATCCTCCTGTTTGGAAGGATACACTGACGCAGTCACTGTAAGCTGGATGATCTCCTTACCGTCACCCTCCCGAACTCCCGGTTGAACAGCAAAATTAACACTTCCGTCTGAAATCGGATAGGACATGCTGAATGCGACTGCAGAGGGCTTGTTTGCCGGACTCTCCAGCACTCCCGCATTCCATGCTGGAAAAATATCAGGAAGTTCTGAGTAATCCTTCCATTCGGCGCCACGAACAAGATGGTTAAAATAACTCATCTCGCAGCGCGAAATAACGGGCCTCTTTATTCCTCGGTCGTTCAGAAAAGCGGAAAACTGGTGCCAGTCATCTATAAACATGGGCAAGATGGCATGGTAGTGCTGGTAATTGTAGCTGGCTTCACCTTTCCGCCAATTATGCAGGAACAACGAGTCTTGAACTTGGATGAGTTGTGTTTGTGTCGCATCTACAAAACATACCCGAATGGGAGGCGCAGCAAAATTCAGGGACAACGGAAAATTAATTGGTCCTTCCATGACGGGCGGCAGAAACTGAGTTTTCGGATACTTCGTTCGAAATTTTTCCCATAAAGAGCCATAGTGAAGCAAATTCCAGCCTTCAATCCTCTGAAAATAGAACCCGAGGGAGGTCTCGACCACTGGAGGGTTTTCGAAATCAACAAGAAGAGACCTATAGCTCACGTGGGGCACGACGCGCTCCGATGGAGTGTTCATACGTCCAAAATGTCGGAAATGGCTCCCAAAAAGGCTGACGGCGCTTACAGCCAAATAGTAACCCGCAGATGCCCCGATCGCCAAATTCTATCGGGGCTAGTTGCACCGACTAACCAAGAGATGCCTCGCGCTG